>JAQURM010000001.1:572513-579629 GCA_028715605.1 Desulfovibrionales bacterium | reverse complement strand
GATATTGAATTTGGGCAAATTCTTTTTCTTCTTAACAGGAGGATTCTTTTTGGGGTAGATAGATAATTATTTTTTTCTATGCCACCATTGAGGGTATGATCTCTCGATCGCCCTATATATAACGTTGATTCTTACGTTGCATAACACCCAACCGCTTACACTCTTCTTCAAATCAAAAGAAAGGCAATCTGAGAAACAACAATCTACCTCTTGCTCCCCTTATCCGCTATTATGCCGATAAGGGATTATGGCGGAGGCATCTCTGTGCCTCCAAATGGTGGCCCCGAAGCTTTACATCGATTAATTATTGACAAAGGATAGGAACCTAAGCTAGGGTTTTAATAAACTGACCATAGTAAGCAGTTAACTGTGAGGAAGGCATGAAACATAGATCGCCTGACATTTACGGCGGGCGGGATCCACGGGATTTACCCGCTTATACTATAGTAGAAGCAGGTAGGTATATCCGCCTAGCCCCTGCAACATTACGATCATGGATGCTCGGTCGCCAGTATCCTCGAAAGGGGAAAATGGCTTTCTTTAGGCCGCTTATCGAACCCGCTGCCCCTCCTCGACTTTCGTTTTGGAATTTGGTAGAGGCGCATGTGCTTCGTGCGTTGCGTACTGAGCATGTTGTATCTGTGAGAGCTGTCCGTAATGCCCTCGATTATGCGCAGGGAAAATTTGGTATTACGCATCTTCTCTTAAGCCCTGAACTTCGTACTTCAGCCGGGGAACTTTTTCTTGAAAAATACGGCGAATTGATCAACCTGACAAAAGCAGGGCAAGTTGCTATAAAAGAGGTCCTAATGAGGCATCTCCAGAGAGTTGAGTGGGACCCCCAAAAAATGCCAATACGTCTGTTTCCTTTTTCACACACGGATATCTCCAAGCAGCTAATTGTCATTGATCCACTCATCGCGTTCGGACGGCCAATAATTAAAAAGAAAGGCATTTCTACAGCAGCAATTGTGGCTCGAATCGATGCCGGTGAATCGCCAGACGAAGTAGCGAAAGACTATGATCTCGAGCTTTCGGATGTAACGGAAGTCCTCCTCTACGAGAAAGCCGCTTGATCCCAATCTTCTTTACTGATCGGGACTTAGGTAATTTATTCCCAAAGCAGCTCGCAAAGGCAGGAATACGTGTCGAAAAACACTCAGATCACTTCGCACATGATGCAAAAGACGAAGACTGGCTTACCCAAGTAGGTCGAAAGGGTTGGTTTTGCCTCACGCATGATAAACGGATTCGATATAAACCAAACGAAATAGATGCTGTTATGCGCGCAGGCGTAGGGTTATTTATACTAATTGGCAATATGACCCATCAAGAGCTTGCCACTAACTTCATTAGTACTATTCACAAGGTAACAAGATTTATTGAGGCGAACAATCGCCCGTTCATAGCTAAAATCAAGGGTTCTACTAAAAAAAGCAGTTTCGTATCCAGCAATCGTCCAGGGAAGGTTGAATTGTGGCTCTCTTGTGATAGATGGAAATCTACGTTATAGGTTGGGAAATATTCTTAGTGGTCTAAAAATGGTGGGCGATGCGGGACTCGAACCCACGACCTTTGGTTCCGGAGACCAACGCTCTATCCACCTGAGCTAATCGCCCACTGCGGCTATATAACCTCTTGTTTGGCCGGCTGTCAATCGCAATCTGCCTACATACCCTGCCCGGCGTTAGCCCGGCTTCCGGCCTTCATTCTTGATGCCATAACTTTCCTCATCTCTTCTGCCGCAAACAAGATAAAGGCAAAGGGTATCAAGGCAAGCCATATATTTACTGAAATAGGATAGGTGGAAAATATCTTATTACCCCAGGGATGATAGACGATAAATAACTGCAACATAAGCTCAGATGCTATGCCGACAAATATCAATTTGTTAGAGAAAAAGCCGATGCGGAATACAGATTCCCTGAAGGAGCGGCATGCGAAGATATTGGCCACCTGAGTGATTATTATCGCCGTAAGGCAGGCGGTGGTGGCCTGCATGTAAAGCGGATGGTTTGCGGCCAGCATCTCTCCCCACTCCCAGCCGCCGGTATTCAACACATAAAAGAATCCAAATAGCCCTGCTACGGCCTCTATAGGGCCGAGAAATAAATAGGCACGGCTCAAGAGTTTTAAATTCAGGAGCCTCTTCTCAGGTCTCCTCGGCGGCTGTTTCATGACTTCCTTGGTAGGTTTTTCCGCCCCCAGGGCCAGGGCCGGGAGCATGTCCGTCCCCAGGTCAACCGCCAGTATCTGCATGATAGTCAGGGGTAGAGGGATTCTGAAAAGCACATAGGCAAGGTAAGGCACAAGCTCAGGGATGTTTGATGAGAATATGTAACTTATAAATTTCCTTATGTTCTCATACACAGCCCGGCCCTCCTCTACGGCGTTCACGATGGTGGCAAAGTTGTCATCGAGTAATATCATATCCGCGGCTTCCTTGGCCACGTCGGTTCCAGAGATGCCCATGGCGATGCCAATATCCGCCTTCTTCAAGGCCGGGGCGTCGTTTACTCCATCACCGGTCACGGCCACCCTCTCCCCCTCTTCCTTAAGAATGGATACCACCCGCATCTTGTGCTTGGGCGCCATCCGGGCAAATATCACCTCTTTCCCGGTGAGTTTTTCTCTGAGTTCCCTATCACCCATCCTCTCGAATTCATGCCCCTCTATCACCACCGTATTACCCCTTACCAGCCCTATCTCCCTGGCAATGGCCAGGGCCGTCCGGCTTCCGTCGCCGGTAATCATTATCACCTTTATGCCCGCCGCATGGCATTTCTCCAGGGCTTCAGGGACTTCCGGCCTGGGCGGGTCTTCCAGACCTATTAATCCGACAAAAATCATATCTTTTTCGAGTACCATGTCTTTATTTTTTGAACTTTGAACTTTGAACTTTGAACTTTTTTCGATCTCTTTGTAGGCAAAAGCAAGCACCCTTAAACCCATATCCGTCAATGAATGATAGGCATCCATAATTCTTTTTTTGTCAGTCTCATTTAACGGGATGACCTTTTTGTTTATCAGTATGTGGCTGCATAATGGTAAAACGCTTTCTAAAGCCCCTTTGGTATAAGCGGTATAGATAGTTTTTTCTTCTGACTTCTGTCTCCTGACTTCTGTCTCCTGAATCGTGGTCATCCGTTTTCTTTCGGAATCAAAGGGTATTTCAAACACCCGCTCTGCCTTCAAATCCCCGACGGTTTCCCTTGCCGCCTTTAAAAGTGCAATCTCTGTGGGATCTCCCTTATATTGTCCATCAATAATCCGGGCATTGTTACAAAAATAGGCTATTCTCATCAGGCTGTTGACTGTGGACTGTTGCTCATCGACCGTCCATATTTTTTTTGCCTCCATCCGGTTCTGGGTAAGGGTGCCGGTCTTGTCTGTGCATATAACGGTCACCGAGCCCAAGGTTTCAACCGAGGTAAGGGTCTTTATCAGGGCCATTTTCCTGGCCATCCTCTGGCTTCCCATGGCCAGGGACAGGGTGACTGTGGGAAGCAGCCCTTCCGGCACATTGGCCACGATTATACCTACGGCAAAGATAAAGTTTTCCCAGAATCCCCTTCCAATGAGGTGCCCGATAACGAAAAAGACAACACCCGTCGTTGTAGCTAAAAAGGCGATGATTCTGGTCACTTTAATAATCTCTTTCTGGAGGGGGCTTAACCCGGCCTCCACGGCACTGGTCAGGTGGGCTATACGGCCAAACTCGGTCCGCATACCGGTGGCAAAGGCTATGGCCTTTCCAGAACCGCTCACCACGGTCGTTCCGGCAAAGGCGATATTTCTGCTTACTATCAGTTCCTCCTCACCGGGTTCATGATGTAAAGACACGGGCTCGGATTCGCCGGTGAGAGGGGCATTGTTTACCATAAGGTAGGCGACATCTATGAGCCTGGTATCTGCCGGGACCTTGTCGCCTTCGGAAAGGATGATTAAATCCCCCGGTACTACCTCTCTGGCCGGCAGATCCCTTTCTCTCCCTTCCCTTATTACTTTCACCTGAAAAGGGAGGAGAAGTCTTAATTTCTCAATGGCCTTTTCCGCCTTGTATTCCTGTATAAATGTAAAGACGGCGTTGATGAATATTACACCCGTTATGGCCAGGCCGAGGGTCAGCATCCCCTCTCCGGGGTGCAGATATTCTGATAAAAAGGCCAGCCCGGCCCCTATCCAGAGAAGTATGGCCAGAAAATGGGTAAATTGTCTCAGAAAACGGATGGATAAGGAGGTCTTCCTTACCTCTCTGATCTCATTGGGGCCGAATTCCAGAAACCGCTTTTGGGACTCTTCTTCGGTGAGGCCGCTTTCTGATGTGACCAGATTGCGTAAAACTTCTTCTCTGGTGAGGTTATTAATCTTCATGCCGGGGGCTCAGGATTATGAGGTCGCAGGGTGTCGTTCTCAGGACATCTTCCACGGGGTTGCCTTTCAGAACCGCACTTAACAGGTTCCTTTGGCTGGCTCCCATTATTATCAGGTCGTGCCTTTTGGCCGCCGCCTCTATGGTTATACTCCGGGCGGTGGCGCCGGGCGAAAACCGGCCTTCAATCTCAATCTTATGTCTCCGGATGTGCCCTATGAAATCCGTGATGTCTCCCGGCAATCTCTTTTCCCATTGGGCCGGAGTCAGATGTATCTCGCCATGGAAAAACCTGGTCATGGGCCTTGTGGCATGAAAGACGAACACCTTTGAACCAAAACTCCGGGCTATCCTTGAGGTGAAGTACGCCCTTTCTGCTATACGGTCAATCCTGGCTTTCAAGGGTACGAGTATCTTGTGCGGGTGTATCTTTCCCATGTGCACCACCCGCACCAGGGCTACGGAGCAGGGAAGTTTTAGAGAAAGGCCTCTGGCAACGGTGCCGGCGTAGAATCTTTTCTCAATATCTTCCCTCCGCGTGGAGGCAAACACTATGTCGATCTTTTCTTGCCTGACAATTTTGTCAACCTCTTGCACCGGGTCTCCGGTCCCTATAATGCTCTCCACCGGAAGGCCCATGGCCAGGGCCGCATTAAATAGTCTCTTCATGGCATCCTCGGCCCGGTCCAGGCCGGTTCTGGACATCCCCTTTTCCGCCACAAAACACAGGTAGAACCTTGCCGCACAGGCCCGCGCCAGGTTCATGGCATACCTTGCCGAGATTTCTGCATTCAGGTGTTCATTAACTGCGGATAAGATTTTTTTGTACGTCATGGCGATCTTCTTTAACTATAATTAAAAAATATCCGACAAGAAGATTATGTAATTTTAGATCGTTGCCTCAACTTAATTAAACTTTAGGATATAAAGAAAACAGTTGTCAACGAATAAGAATAATCGTATTATTTTTTATGATCGTTTAAGAACAGGGAGGTTATTTGACTATGGCGGTGAAAGCGAAAAAAGAGACGGCGGCAAAGGCCAAAAAACCAAAGGCTCCGGCGGCAGTGAATAAAGGAGGGGCTGGCGTTACGGCAAAGGCCAAGGCCATGGCGGCAAAAAGGGCCAAAGGCTTGAACATCTCTATCGAGGGCCTCACGCTTGCAGATGCAGTCAGGGCCATCCAGCGCGCGGAAGGCAATTTTGACTGTTTCGGCACGGCTATCGTATATTGCGATCAGGCTGATTGCTGCTGGCGTTTTGCCTGCTTGACAACTTAATTATAAGGCCATGTGCGGACTGGGGTTTCTCGGCTTATTGCTCTGGATTGCAGTTATCGCCGGATGGCCGGTATTAGTATATATCTGCGTAAAGAACCTCTTGGCCGTTAAAAAGTAGCTAAGCCAGTGCTGCGGCAATCCTGTCCACAATAAAGGATTGCTCGTCTTCCGTAAGAAAAGGGTGCATAGGCAGGGAGAGTATTTCCCCGGCCACGGATTCAGAGACAGGGAAGTCTCCCCGACGGTGTCCCAGATAATCGAGGGCTGTCTGCAGGTGCAGGGGTTTTGGATAGTGGATAGCGGTGGGGATACCATCTTTCTTGAGCGACTCAGCCAGATGGTCACGTCTTTTTACCCGGATGGAATACTGGGCATAGACGCTTTTATTATGCGCCAAGATGGCAGGTGGGATTACCGTTGGTTGGAGGTCCTTCAATTTTTCTGTGTAGTACGCCCCGCATTTCTGCCTCAAAATAAGCTCATCTTCAAAGTGCCTGAACTTGGCAAGCAAAACAGCCGCCTGAATGGTGTCCAGGCGGCTGTTTAACCCGACATACTTGTGCTCATACCTTTCCTGAGAGCCGTGTTCGCGCAGGTGACGCACCTTCCCGGCCAAGGAATCATCACCGGTAAACAACATCCCCCCATCGCCATAGCAGCCCAGTGGTTTCGAAGGGAAAAATGATGTGGCCGCCACGTCAGTAAGGGAACAGGAGCGCCTGCCTTTATAGGTTGCGCCAAAGGATTGACAGGCGTCCTCTAAGACAAAAAGATTATGTTTTTGGGCTATAGAATTTAAGGCGTCAAAATCTGCACATTGACCATACAGGCTTACGGCTATAATACCTTTAATCCTGAATTCTTCTGCTTTCTTCTTCTGTTCTATTATCCCGGCTATTTTCGCGGGGTCAAGGTTGTAGGTGCTGTCTTCGATGTCTGCAAAGACCGGTTTGGCCTTTAACAGGGAGATGACCTCGGCTGTGGCAATAAAGCTGAAGGGGGTAGTTATAATTTCGTCCCCTGGTTTTATATCGTAAGCCATAAGGGCTAAAAGCAAGGCATCGGTCCCGGAACTGACACCTATGGCGTGTTTCACCCCCACATAGGCGGCAAGTTGCTCTTCCAATTCTTTTATTTCCGGTCCCATTATGAACCGGGTTGAGTTCAAAACCTTGTCTATGGCCCGGTCAATCTCTTCTCTGTAGGAGAGATATTGGCGTCTTAAGTCAACGAAGTTCAATCTCATACCCCTTAAATTTTATATCCGGTTATGTCCTGATGATGAGAGAAACATTTGACGGTGCACTTTAATTTATACAGGTATTAACTGCAAGTGAAAAGATGCTCACGGTCTATATTCCGTCGTTATGTTATGCCCAAATCCACCTCTAGTTTGGCTATCAAGATTAACATCAGCAGGTTGAGGGTATTCCTGATCACCAGCAAGATATTAGATGCAAGGCG